>NZ_JBFAHF010000002.1:0-22786 GCF_040654015.1 Nocardia sp. NPDC050799 | reverse complement strand
AACCCTTCGCGTGCCCGATAGGGTCATCGCTGCGGGCGTGGGAATCAGTGCGGACGGGTCGACTGTTGTCGTCGGTGACTTCGAGGGAAATGTGCGGATCGTACGAGCGGGCGATTCCGATCAGGCTTTGCGTTTGCCCGGCACGATCACGGGTGTGGGGATCAGCGCGGACGGTTCGACCGCGGTGGTCGGTGACATCAGCGGGAATGTGCGGGTCTTACGTGCGGGCGCTCCCGAACAACCGTTGCGTCTGCCCGGCCCGGTCGCCGGTGCGCGGGTCGGCGCGGACGGTTCGACCATCGCAATCGGTGATGAGGCGGGGAATGTGTTCGTTGCGCGCGCCGGCGTTTACGAACACTCGACGAGTGTGCCCGGCACGCCCACAGCGGTGGGGATCAGCGCAGACGGTACAACCGTTGCAATCGGTGACGAGGCGGGGAATGTGCGTATCATACGGGCCGGCGCTCCCGAGCGATCCGTGCGCGTGTCTACGAGGGTATCTGCGGTGGGGGTCGGTGCAGACGGTTCGACCATTGTGGCGGGCGATGCCGCGGGGAATGTTCGGGTCGTACGGGCCGGTGATCCCGATCGAACTTTCCTCCTCCCCGACACGATCGCCGGGGTGGGGGTCAGTGCGGACGGTTCGACCGTTGCGGTGGGTGACAATGCGGGAAATATATCGATTACCCGTGCTGGCGGGTCCGAATACTCCGCACGTGTGCCCGATATGATCACCGGTGTAGCGATAAGTGCGGACGGCTCGACCGTTGCGGTAGGTGACTTCCGAGGGAATGTGAAGATCGTACGTGCCGGCGCTCCCGAGCAATCCTTGCGTGTGCCCAACATAGTTACCGCTCTGGGAGTCAGTGCGGATGGTTCGACCGTTGTGGCCGGCGACAGCATGGGGAATGTGCGAGTCGCACGAACCGGCGATTCCGAAGAAGCATTGCTCCTGCCCGAAAATATCAGCGGTGTGGGCGCCGGCGCAAACGGTTCGACGATCGCGATCGGAGACACCGCGGGCACCGTATGGCATTGGCGTCAGGGCTTGCCCTCGCCTGCGGAGGTCGCGAAAGAGCAAACGCGGGTGCGCGGCATCGCTGTCGACGAACTGAACCAAGAGTTCGCGATCGTCACCGATACCGGAATCGACCGAGTGCCGATATTCCCACACGACCGGGAAGCGCTCTGTGCCAAACTGACATCCGGGATCTCCGATGAGCAGTGGCAGCAATGGATTTCGCGAGACTATGCACGTCCGGAGGTATGCCCACGTGACACCTGAGTTCGATCCGTCGGGCATCCCGGCCGGCGAATCCACCGCGAAGAAGCGAACCTCCATAACAATCCGGGCCGCAATTGCCCGAACGTGATGGAACCGCATGCACACTCCCGGGCCGACGCAACGACCGCCGGCCCGGGAGCATCCGCTACTTAACCAGCGAGAGATTGAACGGATACTTGTACTCACGGCCGTTGTTGGCCGCGATACCGGCCAGCACGGAGAACACGATGCCCGCGATCCAGACGATCGGGAACAGCAGCAACCCGATCAGCACGATCATCAGCACCGCGGACACCACGTAGGCGATCGCCAGTACGATCTGGAAGTTCAACGCGTCCACCGCGTGCCGGCGTACGAACTCGTCGCGGTCCTTGTACATCACCCAGACGATGAGCGGGGCGACGAACCCGAGCACGATACCGCCGAAGTGGGCCAGCGCGGCCCAGAGCTTGGCATCGGCCGGCGAGACCGGCGCCTGATTCGGCCCGCCGTAGGGCGGCTGGCCCGGGCCGTAGACCGGTTGACCGCCGGCCGGGGGCTGCGCGGGATAGGGTTTGCCCGTCGTCGGATCGTATGGGGACTGAGGAGTGGTCATCACATTCCAAACTGCCTGGCGAGTGGGATGTTTCGAGAATAGATGGCGCACTACCCATTTGGGGAGTGCAGAAAACCCACACCTAGGTGAATAAACGGGCAGAGTCTCTCCGCCGCGACACCTCCGGTCCGGCCGAGCAGACCAACACAATGCGGCCCGACGGGACTCTGCGAACCCAGGAGTACAGCGGTGCGCCGGCCAGCACTGTCCGATACGCACAGCGCCCGCGCGGAGATCTTGTCCGGCCGTCCCCTCGATCCGCGACCCCATACGTTGTTAGATGGCGTAAGAACAGTTGCCCACACGAGAGGACTTCGAACTGATGACCGAGAGGATCGCAGTAGTATCCGGCGCCGCCCGCGGAATCGGGGCGGCCGTCGCCAAACGGCTGGCCTCCGACGGACTGCAGGTCGGGGTCCTGGACCTCGACGAAGCCGCCTGCACCGAGACCGTGTCGGCGATCGAGAACGCCGGTGGGAAGGCGATTGCGCTCGGCGCCGATGTCAGCAAGGAGGACTCGGTGAACGCCGCGGTGGAGCGGCTGGCCGGAGAGCTCGGCGCGCCTACCGTCGTGGTCAACAATGCCGGCGTGTTGCGCGACAACCTGCTGTTCAAGATGAGCGTCGACGACTGGGACACCGTACTGGGTGTCCACCTGCGTGGCGCCTTCCTGCTGACCCGGGCCGTCCAGAAGTACATGGTCGAACAGAAGTGGGGCCGTATCGTCAATATGTCCAGCACTTCGGCTCTGGGCAATCGCGGTCAGGTGAACTACTCCGCCGCCAAGGCCGGTATGCAGGGCTTCACCAAAACCCTCGCCTTCGAACTGGGCAAGTACGGGGTCACCGCCAACGCGATCGCCCCGGGTTTCATCGTCACCGATATGACCGCCGCCACCGCCGCCCGGGTCGGAGTCGATTTCGAGGACTTCCAGAAGGGCGCCGCCGCGCAGATCCCGGTGAACCGGGTCGGCTACCCGGAGGATATCGCCCATACGGCGTCGTTCCTGGTGAGTGAAGGCGCGGGTTTCGTTTCCGGGCAGGTCATCTATGTAGCCGGCGGGCCGAAGGACTGAGGGCTACGGCCGCGGGACGGCCCAGGGTCATCCGGCCGTCCGCGGCCCGTACGGCAACGACCCGCTGCCGCGGCGGGCGGACCGATTGCCGCCACCCGGCGCGCGGACGCGGTACGAATGGGAAGCGAACCCGAGCACTTCGGCTCGCTCATGTCGGAAACGGCCGATGCTGCTGCACACCCTCGGCGAACCTTTCGACGGCCTCCCCGAATCCGGTCGGCCACCGGCACTTCCCGGTCACGCGGCCGGCGACCGGTGCCGCAACCGCTCCAGGAGGGCAGCGAGCAGGGCGACCCGCTCCGGCATGGCGTTCACCTCGACGTATTCGTCGCGGGCATGCGGGTGACCACCCACCGCGCCGAGCCCGTCCAGCGTGGGGACACCGATCGCGGCCGTGAAGTTGCCGTCCGAGGCGCCGCCGGACTGCACAGCACGCAAAGGGGCCATACCGAGCTCCCGTGCCGCCGCCTCGGCTTCCCGGTACAGCCCGCGAGCACTGGACTCCTCGAACGGCAGCCTGGCGATACCGCCGGTGACCGTCACCGTCGCTCCCGGCAGACGCGGGGCGAGCGCGAACATCGCCCGGTCCACCTGTTCCAGATCCGCCACCGACCACGATCGCGCGTCCACCGAGCACTCCGCGGATTCCGGGACGGTATTCACCGTGGTGCCCCCGGCGAGGACCGCCGGCACCACCGAGGTGTTCGCGGAAGCCAGACCGGCGATCGCGAGGATCTGATGTGCCAGCTCGATGCCCGCGTTCACCCCCAGCTCCGGCTCCAGTCCGGCGTGGGCCGCCCGGCCGGTGACCGCGACGCGATAGGCGGCCAGGCCCTTGCGCCCGATCTTCACCGCACCACCGTCCGCGCCGGGCTCACACACCAGGACCGCCCCGGCCTTCCGTGCCTGCTCCTCGATCAACTGCCGCGACGACACCGAACCGACCTCTTCGTCACTGGTCAGCAGGACGCTCACCTGCGAGGCGTCCGCGAGGAGCTCGATCGCGGCCAGCGCCTGCACGATTCCGCCCTTCATATCGAAGGTGCCGGGGCCGGTGGCGATGCCGTCGGTGATCTCGAAGGGCCGGTCGGCGGTGGTACCCACCGGCCACACGGTGTCGAAATGCCCCAGTATCAGCGCTCCGGGATCGGGCGCCTCGGCCAGGACGTGCACGTTCTCACCCACGCGTTCCGATCGCACGGGGCGCTCGAGTGCCTCCGACAGCCACGGCCCGATCAACGCGGCACAGCGCTCCAGGCCCCGCGGATCGTTCGACGGGGATTCGCAGTCCACCAGCAGACGGAACCGGTCCAGCATGGCGGGGAGTTTTCCCGCGGCGGCGTCCAGTAGCTCGTCGGTGTTACGCATCCGCTGATCCTCCTATGATCCCGACGGTCGCGACCTCCGCGACACGAGACGGCCCCGGTTCGCCTCCGGCCGCGCCCGGACCAGCGGCTACGGCCGGCCCTCTACCGGGGCCACGATCATCACGCCCTCGGACTGCACCGGATACGCCCCTCGAAGATCCACCCCCGCGATCGCGATGACTCCGGACACTCGGGCGGGCATGCCGAAGAAACCGATGTTCCGCCGCACGGCGGAGGTCGCCATACGTGCACGCGCTTCGCGCTATATCCCTTGCCGCACAGCAATATTCCCCGCACCATCGAAGAATGCGGATACGACGGATCGGACCGGCGGACTGGCGCATCGCACGCCTGGTCCGATTGGACGCACTGGCCGGATCGGCACCCGGAACCTTCTCCACCAGCCATACGGAGGCGCTCACCTGGGACGAACCGCACTGGCGGGAGTGGACCGCCCGGCGGGATCCGTTCTTCGTGGCCGTATTCGGCGCGCAACCGGCGGGTTCGGCGGGGGTGATCGTCACCCCGGACGGTCCCGAACTGGTGTCGATGTGGACTGCGCCGCGGGCACGCCGGACCGGAGTGTCGGACCGGCTGGTCCGCGCCGTGATCGAATGGGCGACGCAGGCCGGTCACCCGGGCTTGCGGTTGTGGGTGCTGGACGGGAACCGGCCGGCCGAACAGCTGTATCTGCGCACCGGGTTCACTCCCACCGGGGCGAGCAGACCGTGTGCCGAGGACGACCCCCGCCCGGAGAACGAGATGATCCTGCCGCTGCCCGCGCGTCGATGAGTTGATCAGCGGAAGAACGGTCGACCGATCCGCGAATCGCGGTAGCCGGCCGAGGCAGTCGGACCGGACGTCACTCCCCCAACGGTCTCGTTCCGATGTACGCGGCGAGTTCGAGAGGATTACGGTGCCGGTCGTACTGCCTCAGCAACTCGATGTACCGCTGCTTGTCGAGGTCCCAGTCATAAGATCTGGACTTTCCACATCCTGAGCCGCGGCGTAGACGAGATCTGCGAGTAAGCGGGTGGTCCGGCCGTTACCGTCGGTGAACGGATGAATGCGGACGGTTTCGGCGTGCACAGCGATACCCAGCCGGCGCGGCGACCAATCGTCGGTGCAGTTCCAGCGATAGTGGATGGTTTCCAGCGACATACGAAGTTCGACAGCGATCTGTTCCGGAGCCACATCGATATTGAGCTCGCGGCGGCGGAAGCTACCCGCCCAGATCCAGATGTCCCCGTAGAGGCGGCGGTGGAGGTCACGTAGGAAGTGGTCGGTGAGCAGCTCGTTCACATTCAGGCCACCGGCGATCACCGCGAGGAGGAGTTCCTCGGTCACCGAAGCCTGAACGGCCTGCTCGAGGTCGTCGACGGGGCCTTGCCGACGGGCTCTCCGAAGAGCTCTCGCGCAGAGGAGAGCAGCATGCTCGCTTCGTCCTCGGATACCGGCGTTTCTCCGTAACCCGGCGCGAAGGACATCAGGCTTGGTGTCGACGCTCGGCCAAGAACTGCGTGACCCGTTCCGAACGCACGAAACCAGTGGGCACAGTACGCCGCTCCAAACGTGCCGATGCCTTGGTCGATCGCACAGCTGATCGCCTTACCGCTTCCTTCACCATTGCCTCTGATTTTGCACGACGCTCCACTACCGACACCTCACTCTCTCGCTCTCGCTCAGCAATGGTACCGCTGTGGCCGAGCAGCGGAAGAACGGTCGACCGATCCGCGAATCGCGGTAATCGGCCCCGGGACGGTAGAACTGTGAGCCGACGGCGATCATCGAAAACGAGATGATCCTGCCGCTGCCCGCGGGTTGAGAGGTTTGCCGCTTTTCCCGCTCTTACCCCGCATCTCCGGATATATACTCCACATTGTGACGTATCTGCGGATCAAGGAAGCCGCCGGGCTGCTCGGGGTCAGCGATGACACCGTGCGGCGTTGGATAGATCAGGGGCGGCTCCCGTCGGTCCGGCTGGAGAACGGGCGCAAAGGTGTGCGGGGCCGGGATCTGGCCGAATTCGCACGGCAGCACGCCGAAGCGCCCGAACCCGGGGTGACCGTGGCGGCGTCGGCCCGCAACCGGATGCGCGGCATCGTGACCCGGGTGGTCACCGATACCGTGATGGCGCAGGTGGAGATGCAGGCCGGGCCGTTCCGGCTGGTCTCTCTGCTGAGCCGGGAGTCGGTGGACGAACTCGGCATCGAGGTGGGCAGTGTGACGGTCGCGTCGGTCAAGTCGACGCATGTGGTGGTCGAGATCCCGGGGAGTTGACGATGATGACGACGACAGGGCGCGTGGTGCGCCGGTTGGCCCCGATGGCCGTGCTGATGACCGTGCTGGCGGGCTGCGCCGGCCAGGACTCCGGGGACGACTCCGGCGGTTCGGGTGACGGGCTCACCGGGACCGTCACCGTTTTCGCCGCGGCCTCGCTCACCGAAACCTTCACCACCCTGGGCGAGCAGTTCGAACAGGCCCATCCCGGGGTCGATGTGGTGTTCGGCTTCGGCGGCAGTTCGGCGCTGGCCGAGCAGATCGGGCAGGGCGCGCCGGCCGATGTGTTCGCCTCCGCCGCGCCGCGCAATATGGAGCAGGTGATCGAATCGGGCGATATCACCGCCGGGCCGGTCACCTTCGTCGGTAACCGGCTCGAGATCGCGGTACCCGTCGGTAATCCGGGCAGTATCAGCGGGCTCGCCGATTTCGGCCGTCCCGAACCGCGGATCGCGCTGTGCGCCGAACAGGTGCCCTGCGGTGCGGCCGCCGACAAGGTTTTCGCCGCGGCCGGTGTCACCCCGCGGCCCGATACCCGCGAACCCGATGTGAAAGCCGTCCTGACCAAGGTGACGCTGGGTGAGGTCGACGCCGCGCTGGTCTACCGGACCGATGTCCGGGCCGCGGGCGACGAGGTCACCGGGATCGAGTTCCCGGAGTCGCAGAAGGCGATCAACGACTATCCGATCGCGCCGGTGGCGCAGGCGCCCAACCCGGCCGCCGCCGCGGCGTTCGTCGAATTCGTCCTGTCACCGCAGGCGCGGACGGTCTTCACCACGGCCGGTTTCGATACGCCGTGAGCGCGGGCCCGGTGCGGCGCCGGGCGACGGCACTGCGCCGGCGCCGGGCGGTCCGGGGCCGGCGGCCGATCATCTTGGTCGCACCCGCGCTGCTGGGACTGGTGTTCCTGATCGTTCCACTGGCCGGGCTGCTGGTCCGGGCACCGTGGCGGGATCTGCCCGAGCGGTTGGTCTCCGCGGAAGTGGGGCAGGCGTTACGTCTCTCGCTGGTGTGCGCGAGCCTGGCCACCGTGCTGTGCCTGGTGCTGGGTATCCCACTGGCCTGGCTGCTGGCCCGCGGCGATCTGCCCGGCCGCGGCCTGGTGCGAGCGCTGGTCACCGTGCCGCTGGTACTGCCACCGGTGGTCGGCGGGGTGGCGCTGCTGTTGGTACTCGGCCGCCGCGGGCTCGTCGGCCGGTACCTCTACGACTGGTTCGGGGTGGCACTGCCCTTCACCACCGCGGCCGTGGTGGTGGCCGAGGCGTTCGTCGCGATGCCTTTCCTGGTGATTTCGGTGGAGGGCGCGCTGCGCGGGGCCGATCCACGCTACGAGGAGGCCGCGGCCACGCTGGGCGCCTCCCGCTGGCTGACCTTCCGCCGCGTGACGCTGCCCTCGATCCTGCCCGGCGTGGTGGCCGGGACGGTGCTCTGCTGGGCGCGGGCGCTGGGCGAATTCGGTGCCACCATCACGTTCGCCGGTAATTTTCCGGGCACGACCACCACCATGCCGCTGGCGGTGTATCTGGCGCTGGAAACCGACCCGGCCGCCGCGATCGTGCTCAGTCTGGTGCTGCTGCTGGTCTCGGTGGTGGTGCTCGCCGCGCTCCGGGAACGCTGGCTGCGGGGCGTGCTGTGACGCTGACGGCCGAACTGCGGGTGACCCGCGGTGATTTCGCACTGGACCTCGACCTGCAGCTCGCTCCCGGCGAGGTCGTCGCTCTGCTCGGCCCCAACGGCGCCGGGAAGACCACCGCCCTGCGCACCCTGGCGGGACTCACCCCGCTCACGGCCGGGTCGATCCAGCTCGGCGACCGGATATGGGATGCGCCGCCGGGAGCGTTCGTACCAGCCGAGCAGCGTTCGGTGGGAGTGGTGTTCCAGGACTATCTGCTCTTCGCCCACCTCGACGCACTGGAGAACGTGGCCTTCGGGCTGCGCGCTCGCGGGCTGCGCCGGGCCGCCGCCCGCGAACGGGCCGCGCAGTGGCTGCAGCGGGTGGGTCTGGCCGAGCACACGCGCGCCCGGCCCCGGGCCCTGTCCGGTGGTCAGGCCCAGCGGGTCGCGCTGGCCCGCGCCCTGGCCGTCGAACCGGACCTGCTGCTGCTGGACGAGCCGCTGGCGGCGCTGGACGCGGCGACCCGGGTGCGGGTGCGTTCCGAATTGGCCCACCATCTCGGCGACTACCCCGGCCACACCCTGCTGGTCACCCACGACCCGCTCGACGCCATGGTGCTCGCCGACCGGCTCGTCATAGTGGAGGGCGGGGTGGTGGTCCAACAGGGGCCGCCCGGTGAGGTGGCCCGGCGGCCCCGCTCCGACTATGTCGCGGACCTGGTGGGACTCAATCTGTTCCGGGGGACCGCGGCGGGGACACTGGTCCGGCTCGCCGGGGGCGGTGAGCTCACCGTCGCCGAACCGGCCACCGGCCCGGTGCATCTCACCTTCGCGCCGTCCGCGGTCGGCCTGCACCCGCAGCGGCCCACCGGCAGTCCGCGCAACACCTGGCCGGTGACGGTGGCCGGTCTCGAACAGCACGCCCACACGGTGCGGGTCCGGCTCGACGGGGTGATTCCGGCGCTGGCCGATATCACCCCCGCCACCGTGGCGGACCTGCGTATCCGGCCGGGATCGGAGCTGTGGGCGGCACTCAAGGCCACCGAGATCCACTGCTATCCGGCCTGATCCACGGTCAGCCGGTGATCCGCCGCAGACCGGTGTACTCCAGCGCCGCGAATACCGCGACGATGAATGCGCCGATCAGGACGAACGCCACGCCGGCGCCGGTGAGCTCGAGCAGGCCGGAGAACGGCATTGCGAGCAGCCCCAGCACACAGAGCGAGTTGAACGCGACCACCCCCCTCGCATGCCGCAGCGAGATGACCGGATAACCGGCGATGAGCAGCAGAACCAGCGCGCCACCGAGCATGGCGACACCGAACGGGACCGACCACGAGGTCGGGAAGCCCAGGGGGTCTCGCAGCGGTACGGCGCCGGCGAGCATCAGGACACCGAAGGCCCCGGTGCCCCAGCCGTCGAGGCGCAGGGTGCGGCGTAGCAGGTCGCCGGAAGTCGCGGGCGCGGACAGGGTCGCGGTGGTCATGATCGTTGCCTCTCGGATCAGCACTGACGGTTACGTTCCCGACTGTGCCGCCGGACGGTCAGCGGTTCAATGACCTCCGAGGTCATGGCCACCGCGTCCCGGCCCCCGATACGCTCACAATATGGAGGTGCGTGTGGACGGGAGCCCGTCGCGGGTCGGTGCCCTGGTGCGGGAATGGCGGCAACGGCGGCGGCTGAGCCAGCTGGATCTGGCGCTGGCGGCGGGCACCTCGGCCCGGCATCTGTCGTGTGTGGAGACCGGACGCTCGGCGCCGAGCCGGGAGATGGTGCTGCGCCTGTCGCAGACGCTGGACGTGCCGCTGCGGGAACGCAATACGCTGCTGGTCGCCGCCGGATTCGCGCCCGTCTACCAGGAGAGCAGTCTCGACGACGCCCATCTCGCCTCGGCACGGGCGGCCCTGGAGCATATGCTCGCCGCCCATGAGCCCTATCCGGCGGTAGCGGTCGACCGCTGGTGGGATGTGGTCACCGCCAATTCGGCACTGGCGGTACTCACCGACGGCGTGCCCTTGTGCCTGCCGGCCGACCGGCCGCCGAACGTCTATCGGCTGGTCCTGCATCCCGAAGGCCTCGCCGGCCGGCTCGCCAACCCCCGCCAGGTGCGCGAACAGTTGCTGGAACGGCTGGCCCGGCAGGCCGGCACCACCGGCGACCCCCGGTTACGCGACCTCTACGACGAGGTCAGCGGCTATCCTGCGGTCGATTCCGGCCTCGCGGAGACAGGCGGCGCCGATTCCGGTCCGTTCCAGGTCCCGATCCGGGTGCGCACCCCGCACGGTGAACTCTCGCTGTTCGGCACCATGGCCACCTTCGGCGCGCCCGCGGACGTGACACTGTCGGAGCTGGCGGTCGAATTCTTCTACCCGCTCGACGAGTTCACGGCACGGTTCCTCCGGGACCGGGCCGGCGCGCTCACCGCGGGTGCCCTCGGCTGAGGAGCGCGACCACATCGCGGGCGGCGCCGGCCTGACCTGCCGGAGTCTCCCCCGACGAGAGCGTGAGAACCAGGGTTGAAGTACTTCGCCGCCACTGTCCGGCCCCGCCGTGTCGACGCGGAGCATCGGCTTGTCTATGCCATCGTCACCGACGATGACGAGACCACAGTGGTCGTGAGGCAAGCGCGCTACCACTACGGCAACAAATAGGAACGGGAAGGAGACCGGCCCGCTGACCGTCGCGGGCCGCCCGCCTTGTGACCCTCCGGCCGGTTGAGCCCAGGCACCGAATACGCGCACGAGTCACTGCGCTCTCTGCCGAGACGCGAGCCCGATTCGTCGACCGACGTCAGAGATAGCTCGTATCGTTGACCAGCCGCACCGACGAACCGCCGTCCGGATAGAACTCCGCGAGCGACAGCGACGCCAGGTCCAGGTGCAGTCGGTACAGCAGCGACGGGCCGACCCCCAGCGCCAGCTGGAGCAGCGTTTTGATCGGCGTCACATGGCTTACCACAACGACATTCGCCCCGGGATACCGCGCGACGAGGTCGCGGCGCACCGCCTCCACCCGTTCCCGGACCGCGTCGAAGCTTTCGCCGCCGGGGGCCGGCAGCGCCGGGTCGCCCAGCCAGCGGGCGTGCAGCTCCGGATCGCGTTCGGCGGCCTCTCGGAAGGTCAGCCCCTCCCAGTCGCCGAAATCGGTTTCGGTGAGACCGTCGACGACCCGTACCTCGATACCGAGCGCCACGCCGGCCGCCTCGGCGGTTTCCCGGGCTCGGCCCAGCGGTGAGGTCACGATCGCGGAGATATCGCCCTTTGCGGCCAGCATTTTCGCCGCCCGGGCCGCCTGTTCCCGGCCCACGGCGGTCAGCGGCGGGTTGCCGCGACCGGAATAGCGCCGCTGCACCGACAGTTCGGTCTGGCCGTGCCGCAACAGCAGCAACCTGGTCGGGCGACCGGCCGCACCGGTCCAGCCCGGGCCGGGTCCGGACAGGCGGGCCGACGCGCTCTGCGAATCGGCGATCGGGTCGGCGCCGGACCCCGGGGCGGCGGGTCGCACCGCGGCCGGGTCGGCCGCGTGCACCTCGGCGACCAGCTTGCCGTCGTCCATCGCCTCGTTGGCCAGCCGGTCGGCGTGGGAGTTCTCGGCGCGCGGTATCCAGCGGTAGGTCACCCGGTCGAAATCCGCGGCCAGCCGCCGCGCGCGGTCGGCGAGCGGAATCAGTGCCGCGTGCTTGACCTTCCAGCGACCCGACATCTGCTCGACCACGAGTTTGGAGTCCATCCGCACCGCGACCACCCGGGCACCGAGTTCGGCGGCCGCTTCGAGTCCGGCGATCAGACCGCGGTACTCCGCGACATTGTTGGTCGTGACGCCCAGGGCCTCCCGGCGTTCGGCGAGCACCCCCACGCGGTCCGCGTCGAACACCACCGCCCCGTAACCGGCCGGCCCCGGGTTACCCCGGGATCCCCCGTCGGCCTCGACGATGACCTCGCGCACGCTCATTTCGGCCTCCCGCTCCCGCTACTCGGACTCCGCTCTCCGGTGCGGCCTCACAATCCGGATTCTTTGGTCCGCACCAGCACCGCGCCGCATTCCGGACAGCGCACCACCTGATCGGGTGCGGTTTTGGTGATCCGGGCGATCTCGCCGCGGTCCAGTTCGATCCGGCAGGCTCCGCAGCGCCGGGCCTGCAGCAGCGCCGCGCCGGTACCGTGCGCGGCACGCTGCCGGTCGTAGACCGCCAGCAGCTCCTCCGGGAACGCGCCGAGCAGTTTCGCGCGATCGGTTTCGCAGCGCTGCTGGGCGACATCGAGATCGGCGACTGCCTCGTCGCGGCGGCCGAGGGCGGCGGCGAGTTCGGTCTCGGTGCGGTCCAGCCGGGCACCGGCGTGCTCATGATCGGCGGCGGAGGCCTCGCGGCGTTCCATCACCTCGAGCAGATCGTCCTCGAGCACCGATCGGCGCCGTTCCAGACTCGCCAGCTCGTGCTGCAGTTCGGACAGCTGTTTCGCCCCGACCGAACCCGCTTCCAGGACGCCCCGGTCGCGGTCCTCCCGTTTGCGGACGGCCTCGATCTCACCTTCGAGCTTGCGGATATCGCGGTCGAGATCGTCCAGCACGATCTCCACGGCCACGGCCGCGTCCTTGTGCGCGTTGCGTTCGGCCTCGAACCGGTCGACCTCCTGCTGTTCGGGGAGGACGCTGCGCCGGTGCGCGATCCGGGTCAGTTCGGTGTCGACCTCGGCGAGACGCAGCAGTTTGGCCTGGATCGATGGTTCGACATTCAACGCGAACGAACTCCCTGCACGCTGTGGACGGATAAGAACGTCCACCGTACTCCGCGCGGCGGCGGCGGTGTCGCGGACGGGTCCGAACCCGCTGCCGCGTCCTCGGGCGCCGCGGTCAGCCGCCGCAACCGACCGTCCACGGATCGGTGCGCACGGTGGAAACCCGCGTCTCCAGGTCCGGGAGGCCGTCCTGGACCACCGCGGCGGCCTGCGCGCACCAGGGGAACTCGGTCGCCCAGTGCGCCGCGTCGATCAGCGCGGGACCCGACCGGCGCAGATGCTCGTCGGCGGGGTGGTGGCGCAGGTCGGCGGTGAGGTACGCGTCGACGCCGCGGCGGGCGGCAATATCGAGCAGGGAGTCACCCGCCCCACCGCAGACCGCCACGGTGCGCAGTATCCGGTCGGGGTCGCCGGCGGCCCGCACCCCCCAGGTCGTCGCCGGCAGGGCGGCGGCGGCGCGGGCGGTGAACTCGCGCAGCGTCAGCGGTTCGGCGAGCGTACCGATCCGGCCCAGGCCCTGGTGTCCGGTGAGCGCGGCCCGTTCGGTCACGTGGTAGGCGGGCTCCTCGTAGGGATGCGCCGACCGCAGCGCCGCGAGCACCGCGGCCCGGGTGTCGGCGGGGGCGACCACCTCCAGCCGGTCCTCGGTCACCCGGGCCAGTTCGCCGACCGCGCCGACCGCCGGGTTCGCGCCGTCCAGCGGCCGGAACTGACCGGTCCCCGTGACCCGCCAGGCGGCCTCCCGGTAGTCGCCGGAGCCGCCCGCGCCCGCGGCGAACAGCGCCGCCAGCACCGCGTCGGCCTGTTCGGGCGGCACCTGGACGGACCACTTGTCCACCGCCGCCACCGGTTTCGGGTCCAGCGGGCCCGTGACCGTCAGGCCGAGGGCCGCGGCGAGAGCGTCGGAGACGCCGGGGTCGGCGGAATCGGCGTTCGTATGCGCGGTGAACAGGGCGCAGCCCGCGCGGATCAGCCGATGCACCAGCGCGCCCTTGGGCCGGTCGGCCGAGACACTGTCGACACCTCGCAGCAGCAGCGGATGGTGGGCCACCACCGCCTGGGCGCCCCACTGCACCGCCTCGTCCACCACGGCGGCGGTGACATCGACGGCGAACAGCACCCGCCGCACGACCTCCGTGGGATCTCCGCAGACCAGACCTACCGAATCCCACGGTTCGGCCAGCCGCGGCGGATAGGCCGTCTCCAGCGTCGCGACGAGTTCGGCAAGGGTGGCCACGGCACACCTTTCTCTCGGGAGCTCTCGGGTGAGTCGGCGACAATCATGTCGCGCGCACACGGATCCGGCGCGGCGGGCCCGCCCACCGGCACCGGACGCTAGACCAGGCGTCCGGCATTTCCCAGCGCCGCCACCAGCCGTTCGACATCGGCCGGCGGCCGGACGGCCACCCGCACATGCTCCGGTCCCAGGCCCGGGAAGGTATCGCCGCGCCGCACCGCGATCCCGTGCCGGCGCAGGTATTCGCGCAGGATCTCCCCGTGTTCCACCTCGAGCAGCAGGAACGGCGCGTCCGCCGGGGTCTGTACCGCCACCCCGGCGCCGCGCAGACGCTCGATCATCGCCGCGCGATCCCCGCCGATCTCCAGCGCCCGCGCCGCGCTCTCCGCGAGGGCGCGCGGCGCGGCGGTGGCGGCGATCGCGGCGAGCTGCAGCGTGCCCACCGGCCAGTGCGCCCGGCCCCGGACCAGCTGCCGCAGCAGCTCCGGTGCCCCGAGCAGGTAGCCGCACCGCAACCCGGCCAGCGCCCAGGTCTTGGTGAGGCTGCGCAAGACCAGCAGCCCCTCTCCCGCCTCCCCGGCCAGCGACTCCGTTTCCCCGGGCACCGCGTCCATGAAGGCCTCGTCCACCAGCACGACCCGCCCCGGACGCAGCAGCGCGCGCACGATGTCGGCCGGGTGCAGGACGGAGGTCGGGTTGGTGGGGTTGCCGAGCACCACCAGATCCGCCTGTTCCGGGACCAGGGTGGGATCCAGGGCGTAGGGCGGTTCCAGCAGCACCCGGTGCACCGGGACCCCGGCCTCGCGCAGCGCGAGTTCGGGCTCGGTGAACGAGGGGTGCACCACCGCCGCCAGCCGGGGTGACAGCCGCGGCAGCAGCGCGAACCCTTCCGCCCCACCGGCCAGGGGCAGCACCTGATCGGCCGCGAGCCCGTGCCGGGCCGCCACGACCTCCCGGGCGTGCCGCTCGTCGGCGGCGGCCGGGTACCGGCCGAGCGAGTCCAGGGCGGCGACCAGCCGGTCGCGTAGCCAGCGCGGGGGCGCGGTGCCCTGGACGTTCACCGCGAAATCGAGCAGACCCGGCTGGGCTTCCACATCACCGTGATGACGCAGCCCGGCGAAATCGACATGTTCGGTGAGCATGAGACGCACCCTACGTGGCGCGCGGGCGAGTCGACCCGCCAGAATGGCTGTCGTGGGTGAGCTGCACATATCGTTCGTCTGTACCGGCAACATCTGCCGATCGCCGATGGCGGAGAAGATCGCGCTGGCGCATCTGTCCTGGGCCGGGCTCGGCGACCGGGTACGGGTCAGTAGTGCGGGCACCCACGACTGGCACACCGGGTCCGACGCCGACCCGCGCACGACCGAGACCCTGCGCCGCCACGGCTACCCCACCGGGCACCGGGCCGCCGGGTTCGGTGCCGACCACGCCGACGCCGACCTCGTCGTCGCCATGACCACCGAACACGACCGCGACCTGGCCGTCCGTGGTATCCCACTCGAACGCCGCCGCCTGCTGCGCAGTTTCGACCCGCACGCCGACGGCCCCGACGTACCGGATCCGTACTACGGCGACACCGCCGGATTCGAGCTCGTGCGCGAGCAGATCGAGGCCGCGGTCCCGGGCCTGCTCGCCTGGGTCCACGCCGCGCTCGCCGCCCGAGCGCCGGTGACCGGCGGTGCGGCCTGATGCGCCGCCTCGCCTTCCTGCTGCGTCCCGGCTGGCTGATCCTGGCCGCGGTGGTGGTCGCGTTCGCGTACCTGTGTTTCACCGTGCTGGCCCCCTGGCAGCTCGGCAAGAACGAGTCCACCTCCGAACGCAACCGGCTGATCGCCGATTCGGTGCACGCCGATCCGGTGGCGGTCACCGAGGTTCTCGACGGCGGTGCGGCGGACGCGGCCACGGAATGGCGGAAGGTCTTCGCCGAGGGCACCTACGTACCCGATTCGACCGTGCTGGTCCGCCTGCGGCATCTCGACGGCGCACCCGGTTTCGGTGTGCTGTCCGCGTTCACCCTCACCGACGGCCGTACCCTGCTCGTGGACCGCGGTCTGGTGGCGGCGGTCGACGGCTCGCAGCCACCCCCGATCGACCCGCCGCCGTCCGGCGTGCGGCGTGTCGAGGGCCGGATCCGGGTCTCGGAGAACATCGACCCGCAACGCGTACCCGCGGTCCAGAACGGTATCCCGCACGTCTATTCCATCGACGTCCCGCAGGAAACCACAGTCCTCGGCCTGCCGCTGACCCCGCTCCCGGTCGGTGAGCGTGGCTCCTACCTACAGCTGTCGCCGGACCAGCCGGGCGCGTTCACCCCGGTACCGCTGCCCCAGCTCGACGCCGGCCCCTACCTCTCCTACGGGTTGCAATGGCTGGCGTTCGGCATCATGGCGCCACTGGGTCTGGGCTATTTCGCCTGGGCCGAGATCCGCGAACGTCGTAAGCAGCGGCCCACGACGAAGACCGCACCGGAGCCCGATGAGCCGAGTCCGGCCGACCCCGAACCCGTCACCACCGAGGCCCGCCTGGCCGACCGGTACGGCCGCCCCCGCCCCTGACCGGCGCGGCGGGACGGCTACCCGCACGTATCGGTCGCGGCGTACGCCGCGCCCCGGCCCGGCGCGCGGCAACTCGCGCTTGCTGGTCGCACTTGCGGACTACCCGGCCACAGCCCGGGTGCGACGAGCGCGCATCCGCTCCCGCAGCCCCGCGCCCGACACCGCGACCGCCGCCGCCGAAACCACCGCCGTGTACTGCACCAGTTCGGACAGCCGCACCGCGCGCCGCAGATCGCCGGCCGTGGGCGCCGGCCCCGCCCCCAATTCCGGCCGGTGCTCGACCCCGTGCGGGTATGCGGTCCGCCCACCGAGGCGCACCCCGAGCGCCCCGGCCGCCGCCGCTTCCACCACCCCGGCATTCGGGCTCGGATGCTTTCCGGCATCCCGTCGCCAGGTCCGCAGTACCGTGCCGGGCCGCCCGCCGACCAGCGGCGCCACCAGCGCGGTGAGCAGCCCGGTCGCCCGGGCGGGCAGCAGGTTCGCCAGATCGTCGACGCGGGCGGCCGCCCACCCGAACCGCCGGTAGCGCTGGTTGCGGTAGCCGATCATGGCGTCGAGGGTGTTCACCGCCCGATAGCCCAGTAGTCCGGGAACACCGGCCACCGCGCCCCACAGCAGCGGCGCGACCGCGGCGTCGGAGGTGTTCTCGGCGATCGATTCCAGGGCCGCCCGGGCCAGCCCGTCCGCATCCAGCGCCGCCGGATCGCGTCCACACAGGGCGGGCAGCAGTTCGCGGGCGGCCGCGAGATCCCCGGCGTCGAGCCGGTCGGCCATCAGCTGTCCGGTCCGGGCCAGGCTGCGGCCCCCGAGCACCGTCCAGGTCGCCGCCGCCACCGGTACGGCACCGCCCCGGCGCAGCGCCGCGCCCAGGCCGATCACGGACCCCACCAGCAGCAGTTCGTGCACCACACCCGCCCGGCGATGGTCGGCATAGGTCATCGTCTCCACGGACGCGGCCACCAACCCGAACCCCGCCACCGGATGCCCGCGCCGCGGGTCCCCGACCGCGCGATCGATGGCGAACCCGATCAGCAGACCCGCCGCGGTCGAAACACCTCTGCGCACCAGGTGAGCGTATCCAGCACCGGCCGGCCGGCTGTGCCGGGGACGACCCGCGATTCCCACGAACCGTATGCGCGCCGGCAGAGGCAGCCGGTGTGGCCGGATACGGTCATCACCACACCACCGCCGGCGACCGGGCCGCACCGATGTCACAGACCGGGCGCGCCCGTCGTCGACTCGGCGAGACCATTGCCCGCCCGCCGGGCATCGACCGAACGGGGAACCGCAGTGACCGACCGAGAAGATCCCGCCGAGCTGGCCCGGCGTTTCGAGGAACTGCGCCCGTACCTGCGCCGACTCGCCTACAGCACCCTCGGCAGCCTCAGCGACGCCGACGATGTGGTGCAGGAGGCGTGGCTGCGGCTGCAACGGCAGCAGGAGTCCGGCGGCACGCCCATCGACAATCTGCAGGCGTGGCTGACCACGGTCACCGGCCGCCTGGCCCTCGATCAGCTCGGTTCGGCGCGGATGCGGCGCGAACAGTACGTGGGTGAGTGGCTACCCGAACCCACCGTGACCGACTGGGCGGATCCCGCGGACCGGATCTCCCAGGACGAGCGGGTCACCATGGCGCTTCTGGTGGTCCTGGAGTCGCTCTCCCCGGCCGAACGCACCGCGTTCGTCCTGCAGGACGTCTTCGGCATGTCGGGCCCGGAGGTCGCCGAGGTGGTGGGCCGCACCCCCGCCGCGGTCCGGCAGCTCGCCTCGCGCGCCCGCAAACGGGTCGAGGACGGGACTCCGCGCTTCCCGGCGTCCCCGGACGAGCAGGAGAAGGTCGTCTCGGCGTTCGCGGTGGCCTGGCGGTCCGGCGATATGAGCGCGCTGCTCGGCGTGCTCGACGACCGGGTGACCCTCACCGCCGACGGCGGCGGCAAGGTACCCGCCATTCGTAAACCCGTCGCGGGTGCCGAGATCATCGCCAAGATGCTGCTCGGCTGGTACAACGTCCCGGCCGCGGCGGGCGGCTGGGGCCGGGCCATCGAGGTCAACGGCATGCCCGGACTGCTGGTGTTCGACGGTCGGCACCACGGGGTGTTCTCCTTCACCGTCGACGACGGCCGGATCACCGCCATCCACGTCGTCCGCAATCCGGACAAGCTGCGTGATCTGCCCGCCGATGCCGGGCCCGAATGGATCCTGCGTGACTCCGGCGAGAGCTGAGGCCGCCCCGCCGGCGCCGCACGGTCTCCACCGCCTCGCCGGTCGCCGGAACGGGCGGGTTAGGTTGCGTATATGAGGATCGAAGTCAGTGGCCACCGGCCCGAGATAGACGAGACCGCGTGGATCGCCCCGACTGCGAACGTGATCGGCCGAGTGAAGCTCGGGGCCCAGGTCAGTATTTGGTATAACGCCGTCCTGCGCGGTGACACCGAACTGATCACTGTCGGGGAGCGCAGCAATATCCAGGACGGCTGCGTACTGCACGCCGACCCGGGTTTCCCGGCCACCGTGGGCGCCGGGGTCTCGGTCGGGCACAACGCGATCCTGCACGGTTGCACGGTCGAGGACGACTGCCTGATCGGGATGGGCGCGACCGTGCTGAACGGCGCGGTGATCGGCCGGGGCAGCCTGATCGCGGCCAATGCGCTGATTCCCGAGGGCGCGCAGATTCCGCCGGGTTCGCTGGTGGCCGGTGTGCCGGGCAAGGTCCGCCGCGAGCTCACCGCGGAGCAGCAGCGCGGGGTGGAGCTCAATGCCATGGTGTATCTGCACCATATGTCCGAGCACCGATCGGCGAAGGAGATCTGAGCGCGGCCGCCACCCGGACACGTTATTGGACAAGCGTCCAGTAGGTGACTGATACCATGGACCAACGTATCCGGGGAGACGGGTTGACCCGAAACCCGCTGTCCTGCAAGGTGTCGGCGTTTCGGGCGACCCGTCCAGGTGGGCACGGCGACGTGCCCGGCAGGAGGTATGACGGGTGGCGTGCGAGCAATCCGAGACGCGCCGGTCGGCCGGGCGGGTGAGCGTGGCGGATATCGCCGCGCAACCAGGAGGTATCGAGGCGCTGCGGCGCAGAGTCCACGAATTACGTTCAAGCGGAGTCGATTTCGCGGCCAACGCGATCGAACACGAGATGGCCGAACTCGATCTGCCCCGGGAGTGATACCCGGCACGAAACCAACGCGCAGGTCACCCGGTGCATCCGGTGTCGGATAAGGTGTGAGGACCATGTCGCCCGTACCGCCGATTCTGCAACGCATCCTTGCCGAGCCACCCGCCGACAGCGGGAAAGTGCTCGACAGCGCGCTCTCGGCGTTCCTGGATTTCGGGATCAAACGCACCAGCATGGGCGAGATCGCCCGCCGCGCCGGTATCAGTCCCGCGACCCTCTACCGCCGCTTCGAATCCAAGAACGACCTGGTCGAAGCGGTCACCGTCCGGGAGGCGCAGCGTTTCGTCGCCAAGATCGACAATCGGGTGCGCACGGTGGCCGGCTCCGAGGATCAGCTCGTGGAGATCTTCGTCGCCTTCATCTCCGCCATCGCCGGCAACCCGCTGCTGATCCGGCTGCTGCGCACCGAACCCGAACTCGTATTGCCCCGGCTCACCACCGAAGCCGGCCCGATCCTCGCCGTCGGCCGCACCTACCTGGCCGCGAAACTGCGGGAACTGCACGACAGCGGCAACGATTTCGACCCGGACCTGGTCGCCGAGATCATGGCTCGCCTGGCGCTGTCGCTGGCACTCACCCCCGACGGTCTGATCCCCATCCAGGACGAGGCCGCCGGCCGCGAATTCGCCCGCCGCACCCTGCTGCCCATGGTCGCCTGGCACAGCCCGAGCTGACCCGGGTCACCCCGCGAACGCCCGGTCCACCAGCTCGTCCAACTCCGTCTGCCCCGCCGCCCCGGGTTCCGGTTCCGCGGCCAACTCCCGCGCCCGGCGCACGATCGCGAGCGCGGCCGGGGTCCCCGGATCCGGTAGCGGCAACCGGGACACATACTGAGTGATCCAGCGCCGCCGTCCCGAATACAGCCGGTTACCGCAGACCGCGTCGTAGTAGCGCAGTCCCAGTGACGAGTTCGCGATGCCCATCATCAGGCAGGCCATATCCTCGGCGCCGGCGTCCTCGCCCAGGTCCGCCAGCGAAATCCAGTAGCAGTCACCGTTCACCACCGCACCGGATCGGTCCAGCGCGAAACGGGGCCGGTCGCTGATATCCGGGAACACCACCTTGGGGATCCGCCACAGATGCGGCCGCTGCGGCACCCAGTGCTCGAACCATTCACGGCCCGCCCCGGTGAGATAACCCCGCGCCGCCAGCACCTCCCGATGCTGCTCGAGGTAGGCCGCGGTCCGCGGATACCGCACCAGGTCAACCGGCACCCGGCGGGTCCGCGTGAGGTCGTACGGATACAGCACCCGAGTCCGTCGGATTCGGTCGATCCGCCACGGCCGCAGATCGTGATGGGTGATGAGGTCGCGCAGCAACTCCGGTTCGGTCGCCGGATCACCCCAGTGCGCCGCGATGAAGACCTTGTCCGCATTGGTCTTGATCCCCACCCGGATACGCCCCAGGTCCCCGAAGGTGCGCCACATCCGCTCGGTGACCCCGCGCAACCAGTCGTCGTGCCCCACCCGCGACATCCGCCACCCCACCGACGCCGCCGCCGCACCGGACTCGGTGACCAGCTCACCCACCGTCACCGCGAACCGGCGGCCCTGCCGCCACACCATTGCGTCGGTGGTTCCACTCAGGGCCGCGAACAGTTCCCGCTCTTCGTTCGCGGTCCCCGCACCGGAGCTCGATCCGCGGGCATGCCTTACATCCCGAGCACCCACCGCGCGGCCGGCCGGGCTCTGTCCCGCTCCCCGTCGCTGCGGAGCCGGACGGGCGGAACCGCCCACGATCCCCACTCCCGCGATTGCCGGGTGCACGATCGCCGGGCCTACGATTTCTCCGCCCGCAATTTCCGGGCCCAGCGTTGCCCGGCCCGAAGTTGCCGTTGCCCGGCCCGAAGTTGCCGGGCCCGAGGTTGCCGGGTCCGTGGATTCCGGGTCCGGCGCAATCCCGGCCTCCTCCTCGTAGACCGAGACGTACCGGCAGTCCCCCCGCGCCGCGCCGCGTACGGCGATCGTCACAGCCGGCAGTACCGCCGCCTCGAACAGCTTGGTATCGCCCAGGTCGTACAGCTCCACCGGTGTCAGATCCGTCAGCAGCAGCGCCCGCAGATTCGCCCCCGCCTTCGTGGTCAGGAACCGATTCGCGCACAGCAGACCCAGTACCCCGCCCGGAGCCATCAGCCGCGGCAGCGCCGCGACGAACGGATGCGTCAGATCGATGCGCCCCCGCAACCCGAACTGCCCCCGTAGTGCCTGCGCCGCCGCCCCACCCAACTGCTGGGTCCGGACATAGGGCGGATTGGCGATCACCGCGTCGAACGACCCGGCCGGCAACCCCGCGCAGTCGGCCAGGAAATCGGATTGCCGCCATTCGGCCTCCACCCCCGACCCCGCCGCCCGCCGCCGCGCCAAGGCCAACCCCACCGGATCCAGGTCGTACCCCACCAATACCACCGGTGCCCCCGGCAGCCGGCCGGCCAGTGCGTCCCGGATTGCGAACAACAGCTCCCCGGACCCACAGGCCGGGTCCAGCACCCGCACCGGCCCGGCCGAGTCGATCCGCGCGGCCACCCGGCCGGCCAGAAAACCCGCAAGCGTCGCGGGCGTGTAATGCCGACCGTGACGTTTGCGCTCGCGAGCCCCCGCTCCATCGCGTCCCATCTGCGCATTGTCGTCGACCGCGGCCCCTGACCAGACGCTTTCGGAGGAAGTGCCCTCTGTGGGCGCGGTCCTGCCCCGGCCGCGACCAACCTCAAAAGCGAGTCCGCATGCCGACCCGGCCGTCGAATGCCGACGCAACCCGCATGCGTCGAGTTTTACGAGACACCTCCAAGGGTTGAGGCCCGTCTCGCCGTTTCGGCCTCGAAGCGCATGCGCCGTAGGCGCGAGTCTCGAGGCCGAAACGGC